>NZ_CAWMYL010000021.1:0-813 GCF_963871815.1 Vibrio sp. L85 | reverse complement strand
GATGCAAAGCCAGTCAGACTTAAATGCCCTATCGAACACCCTAACCCGTTTGGAATCAGGTGGCGGCAGCTTTACTGCCAATGCCAACGGAGCATTCCAGAACTACTTGGAGCAATCACTTGATAACCAAAAAGATATCCAACGCATCATGACCGCCCACAAACCAGAAGATATTGCGGAAGCTAAAATGAATTGGCAGAACTTCACTCGCACCGAACAATTTGCCAAAATGGCAGGGCTGGACGGAGATACGGCGCGAATCGTCGGTAAGATGAACCAAGAGCATCAAGCCAGCGTAGCAACAGGGCAACCACACCTGTCTTCCGCGCAGTCTGATACCATGAGTCAAGCATGGAATGATACGCAAGACACGGTCGCGCAAACACGTACCGATGTACTACACAACAAGGGCACTGGCGGACTGTTTAATGAAGATCGCTTTGACGGGGTAACGGATAACGTCAAGTACCAGCAAAGTCAGGCACGAAAATCCATTAGCAAGCCAGAGCCCATCATTGAGATGACCATCAAGCCAGAGGTTGAGAGTGAGGTGACCAGACCGGAAAGGACGGAGTACGTCACCTCCGACCAATCGTACCCTGCTACGCCAAGATACACCCAAAACCCAAACAAATAGTATTGATCACGGTGCATAAAAAAGGACTTTATGCACCGTCTAAATACTGGTATTATGATCAGGTATCTAGAAGGAGCGTTACCATGAAAAAAATTCTGCCATTACTGCTGCTTACCTGCGCAAGCGCACAAGCTCAAACCCACTCTCCTGAGCTCACTCAACTGCTGAGCGAGATA